>NZ_CEEDEB010000001.1:1053019-1096595 GCF_979253795.1 Roseateles sp. AC306 | reverse complement strand
ATGGCGCCGACGGCGTCACTGGCCAGTGCACCGACCTGGTCGGACGAGAGGCCGGCAAGCGCGGCGGTGGTGACGGCGCGCAGGTCGGCCGTTTCCAGCTTGCCCAACTGGCCAGTGGACAGCGCACCGAACTGGCCGGAGGTCAGCGCGGCAAACTGGGCCGTGCCCAGCGCATTGAGGTTGTCAGTCGCGAGGTTGCCCAGCTGCGTCGAGGTCAGCGCCTGGACCTGGCCCGAGGACAGGTTGGCAAACTGGCTGCTGGTGAGGCTGTTCAGGTCTGCGGTGCCCAGCGTGTTGACCTGGCTGGTCGTCAGCGCGGTGATCTGCGAGCTGCTCAGCGAGCGCAGCTGGTCGCTGGTAAAGGCGTCGAGCTGGTCGGACGACAGGTTGCGCACGGCGCTCGTCGTCAGCGACTTGATGTCAACCGTCTCGATGGCGGCGATCTGGGAGGTCGTGAGCTTGGCGGCCTGGCCGGACGTCAGCGCGCCGATCTGGGACGACGTCAGCGCCGCCATGTCGGCGGTCGTCAGGCCCTGGATCTGCGAGGTGGACAGCGCGGCGATCTGGTTCGTCCCTAACGCCTGGACCTGGTCGGTCTTCAAACCGACGATCTGGTCAGACTTGAGGCCGGCGAGCGACGGGACAGACAAAGCGCGCAGATCTTCGGTCTGGAAGGCGCGCAATTGATCAGTGCTCAACGCAGACAGGCCGCTGGAGGTGATCGCAGCGGCCTGTGTGGTGGTGAGAGCAATGAGCTGGTCGGAACTGAAGGCAGCCCAATCCTCCGTCGTGAATCCCGCGATCGTCGCCGTGGACAGATTCGGGATGGTCGACGCCGGAATGTTGGGGATGATGGTTGCCATAGTCTTTACCTGCTGTACTGATGTTCACCGCGCCCAAGGACGTGGTGGTTTTTGTCTTGTCTTGTCTAGCCCGCGCCACCGCGCTTAGGCATTCCCTGAGCAGCGCCTGCGGTGGTCGAAAACTTCATCCGACCGGCCGCGCTGACGCGAAAACTGAACTTCTGTGACGCTGCCGTCTCAACCGTCGAGACGTGATTTCCATGCGAGCGCGACGGCATGGCGCTTGCGTGATGCCATGCTATTGACGGTCGCTTCCGGGTAATCGGCAAAAAGGCGTGCTTTCCTTAGCTTTGCCTGCACCGTCCGGCAGAACGCCGGACGGTTCGGGGACGATTTCACGACTCACAACCACCCGCCGCCGTTGTTGCGCCTGAACTCGTCTTCCTCGGCCAGCTTGCGGTCGATGGCGGCGAGGTGGGCATCAGGCGAGGGCAGGGCGGCGCGGGCCAGGTCGACCGGCGCGGCGCCGAGCAGCGCCTCGCTCGGCGGGGCCAGCACGTCGGTCAGGCTGACCGTCGCGGCGTGGCCGTCGTCGGCCTTCTGCGGCTGCACGTCCTTGGCAAACCAGACGTCAGCCATGTCGTGCTTGGCGCCGTCGGTCGTCGTGTAGCTGGACACCAGCCCCACGAGATTGCCGTTGTCCATGCCGCTGCCCTTGACCGCGTTCAGGTCGAGCGAGGCGACGCCCAGCTCATCCAGCGACTTCAGCTCGCCGCCGTCCGTCTTGCCGTCGTGGTTGGCGTCGACCCAGACCTTGAGTTCCTTCCAGTTGGCGTCCTTCACGTCCAGCTTGCCGTCATGGTTGCTGTCCTGCTCGGCCATGGCGACGTAGCCGTCCTTGGCATGCTTGCCGTTGGCGAGGATGGTGCCCATGCCGAACAGTTCGCTGCCGTTGTTGATGACGCCGTCATGGTTGCGGTCCATCACCAGCAGGCCGTCGTTGCCGGCGACCCAGCCGACCTTGTTCACCTGGCCGGTGCCCAGCAGGTCGAAGTTGACGCCCTGGGCGGCAGCCAGCGTGTTCACGCCGTGGCCGTCCAGGTCGAGCGCGATCGGCGTGACCGCGAAGTAGGCGTTCAGCTGGGCGGTGCTCAGTTCGCTGATGGCCGACGTCGTGAGCGCGTCGAGCTGCGCCATGCTCATGGCCGCGATGTCGCGCGTTTCCAGGCCGATGACCTGATCGGAGGTGATGCTGTGGATCTGATCGGTCGTCAGCGAGGCGGCCTGCGCCGTGGTGAGCGCCGTGAGCTGCGTCGCCTTCAGGTCGTCGAACTGGTCCGTCGTCATGGCGGCGATCTGGGCCGTGCTCATCGCGGCGATGTGTGCCGTGGTCAGCGCGCGCAGGTCATCGGTTTCCAGTGCTGCGATCTGGGTGTTCGTGAGGGACTTGATCTGGACGCTGCTCATGACGGCGAACTGGGACGTCGTGAAGGCGTTCAGGTCGTCGGTACCCAGCGTGCTGATCTGGCTGGTCGTGAGCAGCGAGACGCGGGCGCCGAGTCCGGTCAGCTGATCGGTCGTCAACGCCTCCAGCTGGGTAGAGCTGATGGCCTGCAGAGACGCCGAAGACAACCTGACCAGGTCTTCGGAGTCGATGGCGACGATTTGGTCGGTCGACAGCGAGTTGACCTGGGCCGTCGTCAGTGCCGCGACCTGTGCGGAGGTCATGGCCGTCATGTCGGCTGCCGCCAGGCCCTGCATCTGGGCTGTGGACAGCGACACGATCTGTGCCGTGCTGAAGGCGGCGATATGGTCCGTTTCCAGCGAAGCCACTTGATCGGAACTCAGGCCGCCCAGTGCGGCGGTCGTGACTGCACGCAGGTCGGCTGTTTCCAGCTTGGACAGCTGCTCCGTCGTCAGCGAGCCGAACTGGCCGGACGACAGCGTGGCGAACTGCGCCGAACCCAGGGCGTTCAGGTTCTCCGTGCTCAGGTGGCTCAGCTGCTCGGTGGTCAGCACGCGGATCTGCGCGGTGGTGAACTTGTTGAGCTGGTCAGACGCGAGGCTGTTCAGATCGTCCGTGTTCAGCGTGCTGACCTGCGCCGTGGTCAGGGCGGTGATCTGGCCGCTGCTCAGGGCGCGGAGCTGGTCGCTGGTGAAGGCGTCAAGCTGGGTGCTGGACAGCGCCCGCAGCGCGGTCGTCGTGATCGAGCGCATGTCGGCCACGTCGATGGCGGCCAACTGGTCGGAGTTCAGCGCCGCCAGCTGTGCCGAGCCCAGCACGGCGATCTGTGCGGAACCCAGGGCCGACATGTCGGCGGTCTCCAGGCCCGGCAGCTGCGCGGTCGTCAGCGAGCTGATCTGGGCCGTGCTCAGGCCGGCAATGCCACCCGAGCTGAGGCTCTGCACCTGGTCGGAGGACAGGCCGCGCAGCGCAGCGGTGGTGACGGCGCGCAGGTCGGCCGTCTCCAAAGCGCCGAGCTGGTCGGACGTGAGCGAGCCGAACTGGCTGGACGACAGCGTGGCGAACTGGGCCGAGCCCAGCGAGTTCAGGCCGTCGGTGGTCAGGTGGCTGAGCTGCTCGGTGGTCAGCGATTGCACCTGGCCCGTGGTCAGGCGTACGAACTGCTCGGACGTCAGGCTGTTCAGGTCATCCGTGTTCAGCGTGCTGACCTGGCCCGTGGTCAGCGCGGCGATCTGGCCGGTGCTCAGCGCGCGGAGCTGGTCGCTGGTCAACGCGTCGAGCTGGGTGCTGGACAAGGCCCGCAGGGCGGCCGTCGTGATCGAGCGCATGTCGGCCACGTCGATGGCGGCCAACTGATCGGTGCCCAGCGAGGCCAGCTGCGCCGAGCCCAGCACGGCGATCTGCGCGGAGCCCAGGGCCGACAGGTCGGCGGTTTCCAGGCCTTGCAGCTGCGCGGTCGTCAGCGAGCTGATCTGGGCCGTGCTCAGGCCGGCGATGCCCTCGGAGCTGAGGCTCTGCACCTGGTCGGAGGACAGGCCACGCAGCGCGGCGGTGGTGACGGCGCGCAGGTCGGCCGTCTCCAGCTTGCCAAGCTGGTCGGACGTGAGCGAGGCGAACTGGCTGGACGACAGCGTGGCGAACTGGGCCGAGCCCAGCGAATTCAGGCCGTCGGTGGTCAGGTGGCTGAGCTGCTCGGTGGTCAGCGATTGCACCTGCGCTGTGGTCAGGCGCACGAACTGCTCGGACGTCAGGCTGTTGAGGTCATCCGTGTTCAGGGTGCTGATCTGGCCCGTGGTCAGCGCGACGATCTGGCCGGTGCTCAGCGCGCGGAGCTGGTCACTGGTCAGCGCGTCGAGCTGCGTGCTGGACAGCGCGCGCAGGGCAGCCGTCGTGATCGAGCGCATGTCGGCCACGTCGATAGCGGCCAGTTGGTCCGTGTTCAGCGAGGCCAGCTGTGCGGAGCCGAGAGCGGCGATCTGTGCGGAGCCCAGGGCCGACAGGTCGGCGGTTTCCAGGCCTTGCAGTTGCGCAGTCGTCAGCGTTGAGATCTGGGTCGTGCTCAGGCCGGCAACGCAATCGGAGCTGAGGCTCTGCACCTGGTCGGAGGACAGGCCACGCAGCGCGGCGGTGGTGACGGCACGCAGGTCGGCCGTCTCCAGCTTGCCGAGCTGGTCGGACGTGAGCGAGGCGAACTGGCTGGACGACAGCGTGGCGAACTGGGCCGAACCCAACGCGTTGAGGCTGTCGGAGGCCAGGTTGCTCAGCTGCTCGGTGGTCAGTACCCGGATCTGGGCGGTGCTGAGCTTGTTGAGCTGGTCCGTCGCGAAGCTGTTGAGGTCTTCGGTGTTGAGGGTACTGACCTGGGCCGTGGTCAGCGCACCGATCTGCACGGAGGACAGGGCGCGCAGCTGGTCGCTGGTCAGGCCGTCGAGCTGGGTGCTGGTCAGCGCGCGCAGGGCGACCGTCGACAGGAAGCGCACGTCAGTGGCTTCGATGGCAGCCAGCTGCTCGGTGCTCAGCACGGAAACCTGGGTGGAATTCAGCACGCCGATCTGGGCGGTGCCCATGGCGGCCATGTCTGCGGTTTCCAGGCCTGGGATCTGGAGGGTGGACAGCGAGCCGATCTGGGCCGTGGTCAGGCTGGCGACCGCCTCGGAGCTCAGCGAGTGGATCTGGTCGGAGCTCAGGCCTTGCAGGGCTGCCGTCGTGACGGCACGCAGATCGGCCGTCTCCAACGCGCCGAGCTGGTCGGACGTCAACGAAGCGAACTGGCCGGACGACAGCGTGGCGAACTGCGCCGAACCCAAAGCGTTCAGGTTCTCCGTGCTCAGGTGGCTCAGCTGCTCGGTGGTCAGCACGCGGATCTGCGCGGTGGTGAACTTGTTGAGCTGGTCAGACGCGAGGCTGTTCAGGTCGTCCGTGTTCAGCGTGCTGACCTGCGCCGTGGTCAGGGCGGTGATCTGGCCGCTGCCCAGGGCGCGGAGCTGGTCGCTGGTGAAGGCGTCAAGCTGGGTGCTGGACAGCGCCCGCAGGGCGGCGGTCGTGATCGAGCGCATATCGGCCACATCGATGGCGGCCAACTGGTCGGAGTTGAGCGCTGCCAGCTGGGCCGAGCCCAGCACGGCGATCTGTGCGGAACCCAGGGCCGACATGTCGGCGGTCTCTAGGCCCGGCAGCTGCGCGGTCGTCAGCGAGCTGATCTGGGCCGTGCTCAGGCCGGCAATGCCACCCGAGCTGAGGCTCTGCACCTGGTCGGAGGACAGGCCGCGCAGCGCAGCGGTGGTGACGGCGCGCAGGTCGGCCGTCTCCAGCGCGCCGAGCTGATCGGACGTGAGTGAGGCGACTTGGCTGGACGACAGCGTGGCGAACTGGGCCGAGCCCAGCGAGTTCAGGCCGTCGGTGGTCAGGTGGCTGAGCTGCTCGGTGGTCAGCGATTGCACCTGGCCCGTGGTCAGGCGCACGAACTGCTCGGACGTCAGGCTGTTCAGGTCATCCGTGTTCAGCGTGCTGACCTGGCCCGTGGTCAGGGCGGCGATCTGGCCGGTGCTCAGCGCGCGGAGCTGGTCGCTGGTCAGCGCATCGAGCTGGGTGCTGGACAAGGCCCGCAGGGCGGCCGTCGTGATCGAGCGCATGTCGGCGACGTCGATGGCGGCGAGCTGGTCGGTGTTCAGCGAGGCCAGCTGTGCCGAGCCCAGCACGGCGATCTGCGCGGAGCCCAGGGCCGACAGGTCGGCGGTTTCCAGGCCCTGCAGCTGCGCGGTCGTCAGCGTACCGATCTGTGCCGTGCTCAGGCCGGCGATGCCCTCGGAGCTGAGGCTCTGCACCTGGTCGGACGACAGGCCGCGCAGCGCAGCGGTGGTGACGGCGCGCAGGTCGGCCGTCTCCAGCTTGCCAAGCTGGTCGGACGTGAGCGAGGCGAACTGGCTCGACGACAGCGTGGCGAACTGCGCCGAGCCCATGGCGTTGAGGCTGTCGGTGTTCAGGTTGCTCAGCTGTTCGGTGGTCAGCGCCTGGACCTGGCCGGTCGACAGGCGGGCGATCTGCTCCGTCGTCAGCACATTGAGGTCGCCGGTGGTGAGGCCGATGAACTGCGGGTTGGTGGTCAGCGCGTTCAGCTGGGCGCTGGTGAGGCCACGCAGCTGGTCGCTGGTCAGGCCGTCGATCTGCTCGCTGGACAGCGCACGCAGCGCCGTCGTGGACAGGGCGCGGATGTCGGGTGCATCGATGGAGGAGAGCTGGTCGGTGGACAGAGCCTGCACCTGGGCCGAGTTCAGCACGCCCACCTGGGAAGAGCTCAACGCGGACATGTCGGCCGTCTCAAGCCCCTGCACCTGGGCGCTGGTCAACGCGGAGATCTGGGCCGTGCTCAGGCTTGCGACTTCAGCGGAGGTCAGTGCCTGGATCTGGTCTGACGACAGGCCACGCAGCGCGGTGGTCGTGACGGCGCGCAGGTCGGCTGTCTCCAGTGATCCGAGCTGGTCGCTCGTGAGGGCAGCGAACTGGCTGGACGAGAGCGTCGCGAACTGGGCCGAGCCGAGCGCGTTCAGGCTTTCGGAGGCCAGGTTGCTCAGCTGCTCGGTCGTCAGCACGCCGATCTGGGCGGTGCTGAGCTTGTTGAACTGGTCGGATGCGAGGCTGTTCAGGTCTTCGGTGTTGAGCGTGCTGACCTGGGCGGTGGTCAGGGCACCGATCTGCACGGAGGACAGCGCGCGCAACTGGTCGCTGGTCAGGCCGTCGAGCTGGGTGCTGCTCAGCGCGCGCAGCGCCGCCGTCGTCAGGAAGCGGACGTCGCCGACTTCGATGGCGGCGAGCTGCTCGGTGTTCAGCGCAGCGACCTGGGTGGCGCTGAGCGCGGCCACCTGGCCGGTGCCCAGGGCCGCCAGATCGGCGGTTTCCAGGCCCTGGAGCTGTGTGGTGGACAGCGAGCCGATCTGCGCGGTGGTCAGCACGCTGATCGAATCGGAACTCAGCGTGTGGATCTGGTCGGAGCTCAGGCCTTGCAGCGCCGCCGTCGTGACGGCGCGCATGTCGGCCGTTTCCAGCGCCCCGAGCTGGTCGGACGTGAGCGCCGCGAACTGGGTGGACGACAGCGTGGCGAACTGAGCCGTGCCCAGCGCGTTGAGACTCTCGGTGGAGAGGTTGCTGAGCTGCTCCGTCGTCAGCACGCGGATCTGCGCGGTGGAGAACTTGTTGAGCTGGTCAGACGCCAGGCTGTTGAGGTCGTCCGTGTTCAGCGTGCTGACCTGTGCGGTGGTCAGGGCGGTGATCTGGCCGCTGCTCAGCGCGCGGAGCTGGTCGCTGGTGAAGGCGTCGAGCTGGGTGCTGGACAGCGCGCGCAGGGCGGCCGTCGTGATCGAGCGCATGTCGGCCACGTCGATGGCGGCGAGCTGGTCGGAGTTCAGCGCTGCCAGCTGCGCCGAGCCCAGCACGGCGATCTGGGTGGAGCCCAGAGCCGACAGGTCGGCAGTCTCCAGGCCTTGCAGCTGTTCGGTCGTCAGCGTACCGATCTGGGCCGTGCTCAGTCCGGCGATGCCCTCGGAGCTGAGGCTGTGGATCTGGTCGGACGACAGGCCGCGCAGTGCGGCGGTGGTGACGGCGCGCAGGTCGCCGGTCTCCAGCGCACCGAGCTGGTCGGACGTGAGCGAGGCGAGCTGACTGGACGACAGCGTGGCGAACTGGACCGAGCCCAGCGAGTTGAGGCTGTCGGTGCTCAGGTGGCTGAGCTGTTCCGTGGTCAGCGCCTGCACCTGGCCAGTGGTCAGGCGCACGAACTGCTCGGACGTCAGGCTGTTGAGGTCATCCGTGTTCAGGGTGCTGATCTGGCCCGTTGTCAGCGCGGTGATCTGGCCGGTGCTCAACGCGCGGAGCTGGTCGCTGGTCAACGCGTCGAGCTGGGTGCTGGACAGCGCGCGCAGAGCGGCCGTCGTGATCGAGCGCATGTCGGCCACGTCGATGGCGGCGAGCTGGTCGGTGTTCAGCGAGGCCAGCTGCGCCGAGCCGAAGGCGGCGATCTGTGCCGACCCCAGGGCGGACAGGTCGGCGGTCTCCAGGCCTTGCAGCTGCGCGGTGGTCAGCGCGCCGATCTGGGTGGTGGTCAGGTTGCCCACCGAGTCGGAGCTGAGCGTCTGGATCTGGTCGGACGACAGGCCGCGCAGCGCAGCGGTCGAGACGGCGCGCAGGTCGGCCGTCTCCAGCTTGCCAAGCTGATCGGACGTGAGCGAGGCGAACTGGGCAGACGTCAGCGTCGCGAACTGAGCCGTGCCCAGCGCGTTGAGGCTGTCGGTGGCGAGATTGCTGAGTTGCTCGGTCGTCAGCGACCGCACCTGGGCGGTGGAGAGCTTGTTGAACTGGTCAGACGCGAGGCTGTTGAGGTCTTCGGTGTTGAGGGTGCTGACCTGGGCGGTGGTGAATGCGCTGATCTGAACCGAGGTCAGGGCGCGCAGCTGGTCGCTGGTGAACCCGTCGAGCTGGGTGCTGCTCAGCGCGCGCAGCGCGGCCGTCGACAGGAAGCGGATGTCGCCTGCCTCAATGGCGGCGAGCTGGTCGGTGTTCAGCGAGGCGACTTGCGTGGCGCTCAGCGCGGCCACCTGGGCGGTGCCCAGAGCGCCCACGTCGACGGTCTCCAGGCCTTGCAGCTGCGCAGTGGACAGCGAGGCGATCTGCGTGGTGGTCAGTACGCTGACCGATTCGGAACTCAGTGTCGCGATCTGGTCGGAGCTCAGGCCTTGCAGTGCGGCTGTCGTGACGGCGCGCAGGTCGGCGGTCTCCAAAGTGCCAAGCTGGCTGGTCGTGAGCGAGCCGAACTGGCTGGAAGACAGCGTGGCGAACTGGGCCGATCCAAGCGCGTTCAGGTTGTCCGTGGCGAGGTGGCTGAGCTGTTCCGTCGTCAGCGCCCTGATCTGGGCGGTCGACAGTTTGTTGAACTGGTCGGACGAGAAGCTGTTCAGGTCTTCGGTGTTGAACGCGCTGACCTGGGCGGTGGTCAGTGCGGTGATCTGGGACGAGGTGAATGCGCGCAGCTGTTCGCTGGTCAAGCCGTCCAGTTGCGTGCTGGTCAGCCCGCGAATGGCCGTTGTGGACAGGAACTTAACGTCTATCGCCTCAAGCGACGAGAGCTGGTCCGTAGAGAGGCTGCCGACCTGGGACGAACTCAGCGCGCTGACCTGGGAGGAGGTCAGGGCCACCATGTCCGCAGTGTTGAGCCCGGCCAACTGGCTGGTGCTCAGCCGGCCGATCTGCGTGGTGCTGAACGCCTGCACCTGCTCGGTGGTCAGGAAGCCGATCTGTTCGGACGCGAAGCCGCCGATGGCCGTCGTGGAAATGGCGCGCAGGTCTTCGGGCTGGAACGACCGGATCTGGTCGCTGCTCAACACGGAAAGGCCGCTGGAGCTGATGACGGCAGCTTGGGCGGTGGTCAGGGCAACCAGCTGGTCGGTACTGAAGGCAGCCCAGTCCTCGGTCGTGAAGTCCCGAATCGTTGCCGTGGTCAGGCCGGGAATCCGCGAAACCGGAATGAATGGGACGATGCTTGCCATGGTGCTTGCCTGTTGTGCTGGTATCCGGCGGCGACTTCGCGTGAGCCGCCGCTGCGTCAAATGGATAGGCCTCGATCCCTAAGGCGCGCGACCTGTGGTGCGCGGACAGCCGCTCTTTCGGAACGGCAGTCGTATCCCTAGATTTCAAGTGCTTCGATCGGTTATCGGGCCGCAGGGGATTGACTTGAGGAACTAATACTCAAATCCGCCTCGTTGAACACGAAACCGGCCAACTACCCACGGCTCGGACACCCAAGCCGGGGGTGGTTTACCCAGTGATTGGCATGCTAGTTAGGGGTTGCGCAATCCGCGCGCGGATAAGCAGGCCGTTTCGGTGGCAGTTCACGGGCGCCGCCGGTGCTGTCAGGAAGCCGTCCGAGTCGCGTTCAAGCCGTTACAAAAATGAGCCGTGACAAGTTCACGGCAGCTTTGCGCATCCCGCGAAAGCAGCGCCTTGACGATGGCGCGGTGTTCGGCCAGCGACTCCTCCAGCCGTCCCTCCCGGAACAGCGAATGGTGGCGGTTGAGCTTCATCAGCCGGCGCAGGTCGCCAACGATCTGCAGCCGCCAGCGGTTGCCGTCAATCTCCAGCACGCGCAAGTGGAAGCGCTCGTTGGCGGCGAAGAAGGCGTCTCGGTCGGGCAAGGCCTCCTCCAGCGCACGGTGCAGTTCGCCCAGCTCGGCGAGTTCATTGGCGGTCGCCCGAGTGGCGACTTCTGCCGCCGCGTCACTTTCTAGAAGCGAGAGCAGTTGATAGGCTTCCCGCACATCCCGTTCGCTCATCTCGGTCACGTAGGCGCCGCGGCGCAGCTTCATCGTCACGAGGCCTTCGCTGGCCAGCACCTTCAGTGCCTCACGCAGCGGCGTGCGGCTGATGCCCAGCTCACCGCAGAGCTTCAGTTCGTCTATCCACGCGCCAGGCTCAAGCTCCCGCGCCAGGATGTGTTGGCGCAGCCGATCGGCCACCTGTTCATACAGAGCAGTGGAGGCAAACGGGGTCGCGTGGTCGAGCAAACCGGCGGGCATGGCGCTGAGTGTAGGTGGAATCTGAATTTATAATTATGAATAACGGAGCGGGCTATGATGCCGTCTCAGTCAAGGAGAAGTTCGATGTCGGACGGCAGTCGCGCCCCGGAATTCAAGACCGCCACGCTGGAGCAGTGGGAAAAGGCTGCGGCCAAGTCCGCCCCTGGCGGCGATGTGAGCGCGCTGAACTGGGTCACGCCCGAGGGCCTGGTCGTCAAGCCGCTCTACACGGCCGCCGACGTGGCCGGCCTGCAGCACGCTGACACGCTCCCCGGCTTCGAACCCTTCCTGCGTGGCCCGCAGGCGACGATGTATGCCGCCAGACCGTGGACGATCCGCCAGTACGCGGGCTTCTCAACCGCTGAGGAAAGCAACGCCTTTTATAGAAAGGCTCTCGCCGCCGGCGGCCAGGGCGTGTCCGTCGCCTTCGACCTGGCCACCCACCGCGGCTACGACAGCGACCACCCGCGAGTGACCGGCGACGTCGGCAAGGCCGGCGTGGCCATCGACTCGGTGGAGGACATGAAGATCCTGTTCGACGGCATCCCGCTGGACAAGGTGTCCGTCTCGATGACGATGAACGGCGCCGTGCTGCCGGTGCTGGCCGGCTATGTCGTCGCCGCGGAAGAGCAGGGCGTGCCGCAGGAGCAACTGGCCGGGACCATCCAGAACGACATCCTCAAGGAGTTCATGGTCCGCAACACCTATATCTACCCACCGGCGCCCAGCATGCGCATCGTCGGCGACATCATTGAATACACGGCGCAGCAGATGCCGAAGTTCAACTCGATCAGCATCTCCGGCTATCACATGCAGGAGGCGGGCGCGACCCAGGCGCTGGAACTGGCCTTCACGCTGGCCGACGGCAAGGAGTACGTGAAGACGGCGATCGCCAAGGGCCTGGCTGTCGACGACTTCGCGCCGCGGCTGTCGTTCTTCTGGGCCATCGGGATGAACTTCTATCTCGAGATCGCCAAGATGCGCGCGGCGCGGCTGTTGTGGACCCGCATCATGAAGAGCTTCGGCGCCACCTCGCCAAAGAGCCTGATGCTGCGCACCCACTGCCAGACCTCGGGCTGGAGCCTGACCGCGCAGGACCCGTACAACAACGTCGTGCGCACCACCATCGAAGCCATGGCCGCCGTCTTCGGCGGTACGCAGAGCCTGCACACCAATTCGCTGGACGAAGCCATCGCGCTGCCCACCGAGTTCAGCAGCCGCATCGCGCGCAACACGCAGCTCATCATCCAGGAAGAGACGCACATCACCAGCGTCATCGACCCCTGGGCCGGCAGCTACATGATGGAGAAGCTGACCCAGGACATGGCCGACCAGGCCTGGGCGCTGATCGAGGAAGTCGACGCCATGGGCGGCATGACCAAGGCGGTCGACTCGGGCTGGGCCAAGCTGAAGATCGAGGCGAGCGCGGCCGAAAAGCAGGCGCGCATCGACTCGGGCACGGACGTCATCGTCGGCGTCAACAAGTACAAGCTCGCCAAGGAAGACCCGATCGACATCCTCGACGTTGACAACGTCAAGGTGCGTGACGGGCAGATCGCGCGGCTCAACCGCATCAAGGCGACGCGCGACACGGCTGCCGTCCAATCTGCGCTGACCTTGCTGACGCAAGCCGCAGAAACCGGCGAGGGCAACCTGCTCGACCTGGCCATCAAGGCCGTGCGCCTGCGCGCCACCGTGGGCGAAGTGTCCGACGCGCTGGAAGCCGTTTATGGCCGCCATCGTGCCGACACACACAAGGTCAGCGGCGTCTACGCAGCCGCCTATGACTCGGCCGAAGGCTGGGCCAGGCTGCAAGGTGAGATCGCCGCGTTTGGCGATGCACACGGCCGCCGCCCGCGCGTGATGATCGCCAAGCTCGGCCAGGACGGCCACGACCGCGGCGCCAAGGTCGTCGCCACCGCCTTCGCGGACCTCGGCTTCGACGTCGACATCGGCCCGCTGTTCCAGACCCCCGAGGAATGCGCCCGCCAGGCCATCGAGAACGACGTGCATGCGGTGGGCGTGTCCACGCTGGCGGCCGGCCACAAGACACTGGTGCCGGCCATCATCGAAGAGCTGAAGAAGCAGGGCGCGGACGACATCATCGTCTTCGTCGGCGGCGTGATCCCCGCGCAGGACTACGACTTCCTGTACGAGGCCGGTGTCAAGGGCGTCTACGGCCCGGGCACGCCCATCCCCGCCAGCGCCAAGGGGGTGCTTGAGGCCATCAAGGCTCAGCTCGCCGCAGTGGGCGGAGTTGCCGTTTGACCCCCACGCTGGCGCCCGTTGCCGACGCGGACTTCGAGGACATGCTCACCCTGCGCATCGAGGCGCTGCGTGAGAGCCTGGAGCGGCTCGGCCGCTTCGACCCCGCCGTCGCGCGGGCGCGCCTGCGCAGCCAGTTCCGGCCCGAGTGGATGCAGCATCTTGTGGTGGACTGCGAGCGCATCGGCTACGTCACCGTCGAACCTCGCGAAGGCGAACTGCGGCTGCACCATCTCTATCTGAAGCCGGCCGCGCAAGGGCAGGGCATCGGCGCCTGGGTCATCGACCAGCTCAAGAGGCAAGGCCAACCCATCACGCTCGCTGCGCTGCGCGACAGCCGCGCCAACGACTTCTATCGCCGCCACGACTTCCGTGTCGTCGAAGAACAAGAGTTCGACATCGAATACCGCTGGCACCCCGTCGAGGAGAGTGCGGCGTGAACGACCTGGCCAGACGCCTACAGGCCGGCGACCGTCGCGCGCTGGCCAAGGCCATCACGCTGGTCGAGTCCACCCGCGCCGACCACCGCGAGCAGGCCGACGCGCTGCTGACCGAGCTGATGCCCGCCACCGGCGCCTCGCTGCGCCTGGGCATCTCCGGCGTGCCGGGCGTGGGCAAGAGCACCTTCATCGAGTCCTTTGGACTGCTGCTGCTGGAGCGGGGCCATCGCGTGGCGGTGCTGACCGTGGACCCGTCCAGCAGCGTATCGGGCGGCGCCATCCTGGGCGACAAGACGCGCATGGAGAGGCTGTCCATGGATACGCGCGCCTTCATCCGCCCCAGCCCCAGCAGCGGCACACTCGGCGGCGTGGCCGAGAAGACGCGCGAGGCCATGCTGCTGTGCGAGGCGGCGGGCTACGACATCGTCATCGTCGAGACGGTCGGCGTCGGGCAAAGCGAGACGGCCGTCGCAGGCATGACCGACCTCTACCTGCTGCTGCAGCTGCCCAATGCGGGCGACGACCTGCAGGCGATCAAGAAGGGCGTGATGGAACTGGCCGATCTCGTCGTCATCAACAAGGCCGACCTCGACCCCGCTGCGGCCATGCGCGCGCAGGCGCAGATCACATCCGCCCTGCGCCTGCTGCCGATGCACGCGGCAGCCGCGCCGCGCGTGTTGCAAGTCAGCGCGCTGAAGGCCGACGGCATCGCGTCGCTCTGGGACGCCATCTGCACACAGCGCGACGCGCGCCAGTCCAGCGGCGCCTGGGACGCCAAGCGCCGCGAACAGTCGCTTGCCTGGATGTGGGAGCGCATCCAGGCCGGCCTGCGCCACGCCTTCGTCACGCATCCAGGGATGGCCGCTCGCCTGGAGGCCGCCACGGCCGAGGTGCGCGACGGCCGCACGCCCCCATCCACCGCGGCACGCCAGTTGCTGGCGGCCTTCAAGCTTCGGAGTTCTTCATGATCACTGGTCTGAATCACATCAACCTGCGTGCGCCCGCCGAACTGCTGGCGACGCTGCGCGACTTCTACCGCGACGTGCTGGGCCTGACGGTCGGCCCGCGGCCCGGTTTCGACAGCGACGGTTACTGGCTCTATGCCGGCGACCACGCCATCGTCCACCTGTCCACGCAGCGCGCCCACGAGCCGGTGCGCGGCCCGGTGAACCCAAGCGCGCCGTCGACCTTCGACCACACCGCCTTCTACGGTACCGACTCCAAGGCCACTGCCGCCCATCTGGCTGCGCTGGGCGTGACCTTCCACGAGTCGCGCTCGGCGGTCACGCGCCAGCACCAGTTCTTCCTGCAAGACCCCGCCGGCAATGGCGTGGAGATCAATTTCCCGTTCGAGGGCTGAACCCATGCACGACATCCTGCAAGCGCTGGAAGACAAGCGCGCCCGCGCCCGACTCGGCGGTGGCGAGAAGCGCATCGCCGCCCAGCATGCCAAGGGCAAGCTGACGGCGCGCGAGCGGCTGGAACTGCTGTTCGACGATGGCAGCTTCGAGGAATGGGACATGTTCGTCGAGCACCGCTGCGTGGACTTCGGCATGCAGGAGAACAAGATCCCTGGCGACGGCGTCGTCACCGGCTACGGCATGATCAACGGCCGCCTGGCCTTCGCCTTCAGCCAGGACTTCACCGTCTTCGGTGGCGCCTTGAGCGAGGCCCACGCCGAGAAGATCTGCAAGGTGATGGACCAGGCCATGAAGGTCGGCGCCCCGGTCATCGGCCTGAACGATTCGGGCGGTGCGCGCATCCAGGAAGGTGTCGCGTCACTGGGCGGTTATGCCGACGTCTTCCAGCGCAACGTGATGGCCTCCGGCGTCATCCCGCAGATCAGCATGATCATGGGGCCTTGCGCCGGCGGCGCGGTGTATTCGCCGGCGATGACTGACTTCATCTTCATGGTGAGAGACAGCTCATACATGTTCGTCACCGGCCCCGAAGTCGTGAAGACCGTGACGCACGAGGAAGTCACGGCCGAAGAGCTTGGCGGCGCCACCACGCACAACAGCCGCAGCGGCGTGGCCGACCTGTCGTTCGAGAACGATGTGGAGGCGCTGCTGATGCTGCGCCGCTTCTTCAACTACCTGCCGCTGTCCAACCGCGAGAAGGCACCTTGCCGCCCGAGCGGCGACCCGGCCGCGCGCCTGGACTATTCGCTCGACACGCTGGTGCCCGAGAACGCGAACAAGCCCTACGACATCAAGGAGCTGATCCTCAAGGTCGTCGACGACGGCGACTTCTTCGAGCTGCAGCCCGATTACGCGAAGAACATCGTCACCGGCTTCGCTCGCATGGAAGGCCAGACGGTCGGCATCGTCGCCAACCAGCCCCTGGTGCTGGCGGGTTGCCTGGACATCAAGAGCAGCATCAAGGCCGCGCGCTTCGTGCGCTTCTGCGACGCCTTCAGCATCCCGGTCGTCACCTTCGTCGACGTGCCCGGCTTCATGCCCGGCACTTCTCAAGAGTACGGCGGCATCATCAAGCACGGCGCCAAGCTGCTCTACGCCTACGCCGAGGCGACCGTGCCGAAGATCACCGTCATCACCCGCAAAGCCTACGGCGGCGCCTATGACGTGATGGCTTCCAAGCACCTGCGTGGCGACGTCAATTTCGCCTGGCCCAATGCCGAGATCGCCGTGATGGGCGCCAAGGGCGCGGTGGAGATCATCTTCCGCGAGGACAAGGGCGACCCCGCCAAGCTAGCCGCGCGCGAGGCCGAGTACAAGGCCCGCTTCGCCAACCCCTTCATCGCCGGCAGCCGCGGCTTCATCGACGACGTCATCCAGCCGCACGAGACGCGCAAGCGCATCTGTCGCAGCCTGTCGATGTTGAAGGACAAGAAGCTGGAGAACCCGTGGCGCAAGCACGGGAACATCCCGCTGTGAGCAAGGCGAGCTGCGCCGCTGAGGCCAGGCGGCTGACCGACATCCCCAACATCGGCAAGGCGATGGAGGCCGATCTCATCGGATTGGGCATCACGACGCCGGCCGACGTGAAGCGCATGGACCCGTACAGGACCTATGACGCCTTGCGCGACCCCATGGGCCAGCGCCATGACCCCTGTGTGCTGGATACGTTCATGGCGGCACATGACTTCATGAACGGCGGGCCTGCGCAGCCGTGGTGGCATTTCACCGAGCAGCGCAAGAAGCTGCTCGGTTCAAAGAAATAACGAGGCTCAGCATGTTCACGAAGATCTTGATTTCGAATCGTGGAGAGATCGCCTGCCGGGTCATCGCGACGGCCAAGAAGATGGGCATCGCCACCGTCGCCGTCTACTCCGAGGCCGACAAGGACGCCCGCCACGTCGAGCTGGCCGACGAGGCCGTGCTGCTGGGCCCGGCGCCGTCGCGCGAGAGCTATCTCGTCGCCGACAAGATCATTGCCGCGGCCAAGCAGACGGGCGCACAGGCCATCCACCCCGGCTACGGCTTCCTGTCCGAGAACGAGGCCTTCGCGCGCCGCGTCGAGGAAGAAGGCCTGGTCTTCATCGGCCCCAAGCACGCAAGCATCGCGGCGATGGGCGACAAGATCGCGTCCAAGAAGCTGGCCACGGCGGCCGGCGTCAACACCATCCCTGGCCACAACGAGCCCATCCTGTCGGCGGAAGAAGCCGTGGGCATCGCCGCGAAGATTGGCTACCCCGTCATGATCAAGGCCAGCGCCGGCGGCGGTGGCAAGGGCTTGCGCGTGGCGTTCAACGACAAGGAGGCCTTCGAGGGCTTCACGTCCTGCCGCAACGAAGCCCGCAACAGCTTTGGCGACGACCGCGTCTTCATCGAGAAGTTCGTCGAGGAGCCGCGCCACATCGAGATCCAGGTGCTGGGCGACTCGCAAGGGCAGGTCGTCTACCTGTGGGAGCGCGAGTGTTCCATCCAGCGCCGCCACCAGAAAGTCATCGAGGAGGCGCCGTCGCCCTTCATCAGCGAGGCCACGCGCCGCGCCATGGGCGAGCAGGCCGTGGCGTTGGCCAAGGCCGTCAACTACCAGAGCGCCGGCACGGTGGAGTTCGTCGTCGGCAAGGACCAGGGCTTCTACTTCCTGGAGATGAACACGCGGCTGCAGGTGGAGCACCCGGTCACCGAATGCATCACGGGCTTGGACCTCGTCGAGCAGATGATCCGCGTCGCTGCGGGCGAGCCGCTGTCGTTCACGCAGGACCAGATCAAGCGCGACGGCTGGGCCATCGAATGCCGCATCAATGCGGAAGACCCCTTCCGCAACTTCCTGCCGTCCACCGGCCGACTGGTGCGTTATCAGCCGCCCGAGACGACGATGCAGCAAGGCGAGCCCAGCCGCTTCGGCGTGCGCGTTGACACCGGCGTCTACGAGGGCGGCGAGATCCCGATGTTCTACGACTCGATGATCGCCAAGCTGATCGTTCACGGCCGCGACCGCGCCGAGGCGATTGGCAAGATGCGCGAGGCGCTGAACGGCTTCGTCATCCGCGGCGTGTCCAGCAACATCCCCTTCCAGGCCGCGCTGCTGGCCCATCCGGACTTTGCGAGCGGCGACTTCAACACCGGCTTCATCGCCCAGCACTACGCCGCCGGCTTCAAGGCCGAGGACGTCCCGCATGACGACCCGCTGTTCCTCGTCGCGCTGGCCGGTTTCATCCGCCGCAAGGCGCGCGAGCGCGAGGCCGGCATCAGCGGCCAGCTGCGCGGCCACGAGGTGCAGATCGAGCATGACTACGTCGCCGTCGTCAACCTCGGCGGCGGGCGCAGCGAGCAGCACCCCATGCACATCAGCGAGTTTGCCGGTGCCCTGGGCGAGGCGCGTGTGCAGGTGGGCGACAAGGACTACCGCATCGCCAGCCGTTCGCGCCTGAACGACGTGCGCATCACTGGCACCGTCAACGGCCTGGCCTTCACGGCGCAGGCCGAGCGCGGCACGGCGAAGAACCCGCTGGCCTACCGCATCCACCACGGCGGCCGCTCCATCGAACTGACCGTGCTGAGCCCGCGCGCGGCGGAGCTGCAGGCGCTGATGCCCTACAAGGCGCCGCCGGACACGAGCAAGTTGCTGCTGTCGCCCATGCCCGGCCTGCTGGTGCACCTGGCCGCCCAGGTCGGCCAGACCGTGCAGGCCGGCGAGCGCCTGGCCGTCATCGAGGCGATGAAGATGGAGAACATCCTCACAGCGAGTCAGGACGTGACCGTGGCCGAGGTGCTGGCCAAGCCGGGCGAGAGCCTGTCGGTCGACCAGCCCATCCTGCGCTTTGCCTGAGCCGACGGTCGCCATCGTCGGCGCGGGCGTGGCCGGCGCTGCGGCGGCCGTGCGGCTGGCCGAGCGCGGGGTTGCCGTCACGCTCTATGAGGCCGTACCCGAGCCGCGCCCCATCGGCGCCGGCCTGCTGCTGCAACCCACCGGCCAGCGCGTGCTGGCGGCCATGGGCCTGCTGGACGAAGCGCTGGCGCTGGGCGTGCGCGTGGACCGGCTGTTCGGCGACACGCCGTCGGGCCGCGCCGTTTTGAACATGAGCTACCGGCGCTTTCACCCCGACGCCTATGGCCTGGGGCTGCAGCGCGGCGCGTTGATGGGCCTGCTGTGGAAGCGCGTGCGCGAGCTGGGCATCCCCTGGCACTGCGGCGCGGCGGTCGAGAGCTTTGAGCAGGATGACAGCGGCGTAACGCTGCACTTCAGCGGCACCGAGCCCGTGCGGCACGGCGCGCTGATCCTCGCCAATGGCAGCTTCTCCCGGCTGCGCTTGGGGCTGAAGGTCAAGCAGAGCGCGCGGCTTTTCCCCTGGGGCGCCGTCTGGACCGTGCTGCCGGCGCCGCCGGGCTTCCCGCAGATCGAGCTGCGGCAGCGCTTCCGCTCGGCCTCGCAGATGCTGGGTCTGATGCCCGTCGGCAAGGCGGCCGCTGACGATGCCGAACAAGGCATCAACCTGTTCTGGAGCCTGCCGGTTGCGGAACTCGACGGCTGGGCCGGCCGCATTGGCCTCGACCCACTCAAGCAGCGCATGGCCGAGCTCTTCCCCGATGTGACGCCACTGCTCGCCGGCCTGCACGACGCCGCCCAGCTGCGCGAGGCGCGCTACGCCGACGTGCACATGGCGCGCTGGCACGACGGCCGCGTGCTGGCCATCGGCGACTGCGCCCACGGCATGAGCCCGCAACTGGGGCAGGGCGCCAACATGGCGCTGATCGACGCGCACGAACTGGCGGCCGAAGTGGGTGGCGCTTGGCCTGATGTCTTCGCGCGCTACAGCCAACGCCGCCGCGCCCACCTGCGCTTCTACGGCCAGGCCAGCAAGGGCCTGACGCCCATGTTTCAGTCCCACGCCGTCGTCGCGCCCTGGCTGCGCGACCGCTTCTTCGGTTGGGGTGGCCGGCTGCCCTACATCCATCAACAATCCATCGCCACCCTGGCCGGGGTCAAGACCGGCTGGCTGTGGGGGCGGCTCAAACTCTGAAGACGACCATGACCGACACGCGCCCCTTCAAGGTCCTCGGCCTGCAGCAGATCGCCATCGGCGGCCTCGACAAGGCCAGGCTGCGCCACCTGTGGGTGGACCTGCTGGGCGTGCCGGTGACCGGCAACTTCGTCAGCGAGCGCGAGAACGTCGATGAGGACATCTGCACGCTGGGGCAGGGCGCCCATGCGGTGGAGGTGGACCTGATGCAGCCGCTGGACCCCGACAAGAAGCCCGCCGTCCACGCCACGCCGCTCAACCACGTCGGCCTGTGGGTGGACGACCTGCCCGCCGCCGTGCAGTGGCTGGAGTCGCAAGGTCTGCGCTTCGCCCCGGGCGGCATCCGACGGGGCGCGGCCGGCCACGACATCTGCTTCGTCCACCCCAAGGGCAATGGCCAGTTCCCGTTCGGCGGCGAGGGCGTGCTGATCGAGTTGGTGCAGGCGCCGCCGGGAGTGGTCTCAGCGCTTCAAGCCGGCTGACAGTTCGACCAGCCGCTCAAACTCCGCGCGGTGCCCGTAGCGGTCCGCACTGCGCGCGTCATGCGCCAGCGCGGCAATCTGAGCCGGGCCGTAGTCGCCGATCTGCGTGCTGCCGCGCAGCCACTGGCCCCAGGCGGCCACGGCGATGGCGAAGCGCAGGTCGGCGTCCGCCTTGCCCAGCGCCGGCCAGGCCGCAGCCTTGGTGATGGGCAGCTGAACGAGCTTGCTCTCCGCCTGCCCCGGCGGCTTGTAGCGCAGCTTCAGCCAGGCCAGCTCCCTTGCGTGCGGGTCGGCGGGCTTGGCGTCCTTGCCCTCGCCGTAGCGCAGCGGGTCCACCGTGCCCTTGGCGCCGGTGAGGATGATCTCGTACAGCGCCGTCACCGTGTGGCCGGCACCGATGTCGCCCGCGTCCACCTTGTCGTCGTTGAACTGCTGGCGCGTCAGGTTGTTCAACTCGTAGCCGATGAGGCGGTATTCCTGCACCAGCGCCGGGTTGAACTCGATCTGCAGCTTCAGGTCCTGGGCAATGACGGCCAGCGTGCTGGTCATCTCGTTGACGAGCACCTTGTGCGCCTCCTGCAGCGTGTCCAGATAGTGGTAGCTGCCGTCACCCACGTCGGCGAGCTTCTTCATCAGCGCCTCGTTGTAGTTGCTGTCGCCCACGCCCAGCGTCGTCAGGCTCACGCCGCGCTTGCGTTCACCTTCCACCAGGGTTTTCAGCTCGTCCGCGCTCGTCACGCCGATGTTGAGGTCGCCGTCGGTGGCCAGCAGCACGCGGTTGATGCCCTCGCTGATGAAGCCCGCGCGGGCCTGCGCGTAGGCCAGGCGAATGCCCGCCTCGCCATAGGTGCCGCCGCCAGCGCTGAGCGTGTCGATGGCGGCGTGGATGGCGTCCTTCCGGTCGCCCGGTGTGGCCTCCAGCACGACGCGCGTGCCACTGGCGTAGCTGACGATGCCGACGCGGTCCTGTGCCCGCAACTGGTTGGTCAGCAGGTGCAGGGCCGAGCGCACCAGTGGCAGCCGGTCCTGCGGGTTCATCGAGCCCGACACGTCGACGAGGAAGACCAGATTGGCCGGCGGCAGGCTCTGCTTGGCCAGGTCCTGCCCCTTGATAGCGATGCGCAACAGACCGCGCTCGGCGTTCCACGGCGACGCGACGAGGCGGGCATCGACGGCGAACGGCGTGGCTGCGTTCGCCGCCGGTGCGGCGTAGTCGTAGCCGAAGTAGTTGACCAGTTCCTCCACGCGCACCGCGTCGCGCGGGGGCAGAGCGCCGCGGTTCAGGAAGCGGCGCACATTGGCGTAGCTGCCGGTGTCCACGCTGGCGCTGAAGGTCGAGAGCGGCGCTTCGGCCACGCGCTGCCAGGGGCGGTCTTCGAAGCGGGTGTACTGGGCCGTAGATGGCGGCTGCGCGATGGGAGGCGGGGGAGCGGGCAGGTATGCCGGCACCGCGATGGCCATGTGAGGCACTGGCACCTGAGTTGCCGCAATCGGCGCAATCGGACTGGGTTGCGGCGCGACTTCGGCGCGCTCCAGCTTGGGCGCCGGTGCGTCCGGCCGGGGGGCCTCGGCGCCCTGGTTGAGTTGATGCCCGCAGCCGTTCAGGCCGAGGGCAATGAGCAAGGCAAGGCCGAGCCGGCGCGGGCCCAGGGTCTGGGTCATGTGGATCTCCCTTGGGCGGTGAGCGCCCTGGCATCCGAACGTGCCGCAGCCGCATCGCGCCGACAGCGCCGGCCCCGGACAAACCCGAGCCATGAACTGCGGCGAAGCGCCACTTCCCCAACCGCTGCTTCTGCTGCGCGGTACCCGCCCGTAACCTGCGCGCTGCAAATCTTGCGCGTGCTGCGCTGGGCTGACCGGCCCGTGGCACACCGGGAGGCGGGGGGTCATGAGCAACCCCGTGGATTCGGTCGCAAGGCTTTGCTCGGCCGCTCGGGCCCAGAATCAGCGACTTCGCCTTTCACGCCGCCCGATGCGCCCCATCCTTCTTCTGCTGGCCCTGCTGCCGACCTTCGCGCAGGCATGGGGCAACCACAGCCCCATGTGCTACCGCGCCTTCGAGCGCATGCCCGAGGTGGCCGGCGCGGCAGCGGTGAAGGCCGAGCCGCTGGTTGATTTCCTGCGCGACCAGGACGCCGCCATCTCCCGCACGCTGGATGCCCAGGAAGCCTGGGCCCGTGAGCACCTGAAAGGACATGCGCCACGGCCCGATGCGTTGCGTTTCCTGCCCGACGCCAAGCGCAGCGATGCCGAACGTCGCGCCGCCTTGCTGCGCGCACTGCGCCTGTCGCCGCAGTCCCGGCTGGCGCTCTATCTCCAGGTCGATCCGCGCGAAGGTGAGACCACGCGGCCGGCCATAGCCACCAGCCTGGTCTCCGCCGTCACCCCTTCCAAAGGTGCGACGCAGCGCTTTGTCCCCTTGCAGCCCGGCGAAGCCGTCGCGCCGCTGGCCGTGCTGGCCTCGGCTTGCGACGAGCCCGATTACGGCCACGACCTCAACCTGTTCGACGACAACCCGGGCAGCCCCGGCAACCCGTCGTATGGCTTTGGCAAGCAGCCCTTTGGCAACCCGGCCGTCGCCATCGGCTCGCAGGCGCCCTTCCACATGGGCTTCTTCCACCAAGGCGCCGTCTTCAACACGCTGGCGCCCAGCTTTGCCCGTACGTTTGCCGAGCTGCGCGTGCAGCAGTACGGCGGGCTGGCCGTGCTGGCGTGGCAGACTGGCCATGCCTACTGGGGCTGGCGCTTTGCCGGGCTGGCGCTGCACCATGTTCAGGACCTGACCCAGCCGTATCACGCCAGTGCCGCCCCCGGCGCCACGCTGGGCCACATGATGTGGGTCAACCTCAAGGCCCAGCTCGGCGCGCCGGCCGACCGGCAAGGCCTGGTTGTGCTGCAGAGCAATCGTCACTTTGTGCTGGAACAGTTCCAGACGCGCTGGATCATCGACGCCGCCCGCCAGCGTCGTGACGGCCCATTGGAGACGGCTCTGCGCGGTGCCGCGGGCGACGCGCGCTATCCGCCCTGGAGCCCGGGCTATGTGCGCGACGTCGTGGCCGCCGAAGCCTTCGCCGCCGGCCCGGCAACGGACGCGGCGGTCGTCGTCGGTGCGCCGGCGAAATTCGTCACTGACCCCAATTTCGATTTCGCGGCCAACGAGGCCCAGCTTGGCCCGGAGCTTGCGCGCGACCTGCAGGGCCAGCGCGATGCGCTGCAGCGCGAGCTTGCCGAACTGCTCGGCCACTTCGGCGCGCACAGCCGCAATGTGCTGCGCGGGTTGCTGAAGCAGATGGACAGCCCAACGACACGTTGAAGTTCGTGTTTGGCGAAATCACTATCGCTTTTTGGCGCAGAATTGCCATCTTCGCGAAGGCTATGCTGGAGTCAAACGATCATGCGCCACGACCTCACCACTCTCAATCTCGTGCTGGCCATCGAGCAGACCCGCTCGATCACCCGTGGCGCCGCCCAGGAACACCTGGCGCTCGCTGCGGCCAGCAAGCGACTGTCTGACCTCGAAAGCCGCCTCGGCGTGCAGCTTTTCGAGCGGCGGGCGCGGGGTGTCGAACCTACCGAGGCCGGCCGGGCGCTGGTGCGCCACATCCGCTCGCTGCATGCGTCCCTCTACGCCCTCGAAACCGAGGTCATGGAGTTTTCGCGTGGCATCAAGGGTCATCTGCGCATCGCGTCCAACACCAGCGCCATCGCCGAGTGCCTGCCGCCCTACCTCGTCGAGTTCTCGCAGGCCCATGCGCAGATCCGCATCAGCCTGGAAGACCTGACCAGCGCCGAAGTGCAGGCTGCCGTGGCCGAAGGGCGTGCGGACGTTGGCGTCTTCACGGCGCCAGTGCTGGACAACCGCGTGCAGGCCTGGGTCTTCGCCCGCAGCCGCTTGGCGGCTCTCGTCCCGCTCAAGCACCCGCTGGCCAGCCGCGAAACGGTGAGCTTCGACGACATGCTGGCCTATGACCTCATCGGCCTGAACGCCGGCGCCAGCGCCCAGGAGCTGATGCGCGAGCAAGCCGCTGCCCGCGGCCAGACTCTCAACGCGCGCCTGCAGGTGCGCGGCTTCGACGGCATCGCCCAACTGGTCGAGTCCGGCCTCGGCGTCGCCGTTTTGCCTGAACAACCCGCCGAGCGCTTCACCCGCGTCTTCGGCGTGCGCTGCCTGCGACTTGAAGAGTCGTGGGCGGAGCGCGACTATTACCTGGGTGTGCTGCGCCAACAGCGCTTGCCCACCGTGGTGCAACGCTTCGTGGACACCCTCATTCCTCGAGAAAAGCAATGACCTCCCGTACCCTTTACGACAAGCTCTGGGACGAGCATGTCGTGCACTCCGAACCGGATGGCACGGCACTGCTCTACATCGACCGCCACCTCGTCCATGAGGTCACCAGCCCGCAGGCCTTCGAAGGCCTGGACCTGGCCAGCCGCAAGGTCTGGCGCCTGTCGGCCAATTTGGCCGTCAGCGACCACAACGTGCCAACGACGGACCGTTCGCAAGGCATCGCTGACCCCATCTCCAAGCTGCAGGTCGACACGCTGGATGCGAACTGCGATCGCGTCGGCATCACGCAGTTCAAGATGAACGACAAGCGCCAGGGCATCGTGCATGTCATCGGCCCGGAGCAGGGCGCCACGCTGCCCGGCATGACCGTCGTCTGCGGCGACAGCCACACCTCAACGCACGGCGCCTTCGGCGCGCTGGCGCACGGCATCGGCACCAGCGAGGTCGAGCATGTGCTGGCCACGCAGACGTTGTCGGCCAAGAAGGCCAAGAACCTGCTCGTCAAGGTCGAAGGCCAATGCCCCAAGGGCGTCGGCGCCAAGGACATCGTGCTCGCCATCATCGGCAAGATTGGCACCGCTGGCGGCAATGGCTACACGATCGAGTTTGCGGGCGCGGCTATCCGCTCACTCTCGATGGAAGGTCGCATGACCGTCTGCAACATGGCCATCGAAGCCGGCGCCCGCGCCGGCCTGATCGGCGTGGACGACACGACGATCAATTACGTCAAGGGCCGCCCCTTCTCGCCGAACGGCGTGGAGTGGGATCAGGCCGTCGCCTATTGGCGCACGCTGCACAGCGACGCCGGTGCGCATTTCGACAAGGTCGTCGAGCTGGACGCCGCGCAGATCCGCCCGCAGGTCAGCTGGGGCACTTCGCCCGAGATGGTTCTGTCGGTGGACGAGCGCGTGCCCGATCCCGACAAGGAAAAGGACGCCGTCAAGCGCGGCGCCATCGAGCGCGCGCTGACCTACATGGCGCTGGAACCCAACAAGGCCATCAGCGACATCCACGTCGACAAGGTCTTCATCGGCTCCTGCACCAACAGCCGCATCGAGGACATGCGCGAAGCCGCGGCCGTCGTGCGCCGCGTCGGCGGCCGTCTGGCCAAGAACATCAAGCTGGCGTTGGTGGTGCCGGGCTCCGGCCTCGTCAAGGCGCAAGCGGAAGCCGAAGGCCTGGACCAGGTCTTCAAGGCCGCCGGCTTCGAATGGCGCGAGCCGGGCTGTTCCATGTGTCTGGCCATGAACGCCGACCGGCTGGAGCCGGGCGAGCGCTGCGCGTCGACCAGCAACCGCAACTTCGAAGGCCGCCAGGGCGCCGGTGGGCGCACCCACTTGGTCAGTCCTGCGATGGCTGCTGCTGCGGCGATGACAGGGCATTTCGTTGACGTTCGCACGTTGAGCTGAGAGCCATGGACAAGTTCACCATCCACAAGGGGCTTGTCGCGCCCATGGACCGCGACAACGTCGACACCGACGCCATCATCCCCAAGCAGTTCCTGAAGTCGATCAAGCGCTCGGGCTTCGGTCCCAACCTGTTCGACGAATGGCGCTACCTGGACCATGGCGAGCCCGGCCAGGACCCGGCCAGCCGCAAGCCCAACCCCGACTTCGTGCTGAACCAGCCGCGCTACGCCGGTGCGAGCGTGCTGATCGCGCGCAGCAACTTTGGCTGCGGCTCCAGCCGCGAGCACGCGCCCTGGGCGCTGCAACAGTTCGGCTTCCGCGCCATCCTGGCGCCGAGCTTCGCCGACATCTTCTTCAACAACTGCTTCAAGAACGGCCTGCTGCCCATCGTGCTGCCGGAAAGCGCCATCGCGCGCCTGTTCGACGAGGTCTATGCCTTCCCGGGCTACCAGCTCATCGTCGACCTGCCGCGCCAGGTCGTCGTCAAGCCCGACGGCGCTGAACTGCCCTTCGACATCGAGCCCTTCCGCAAGGAGTGCCTGATCGGCGGCCTGGACGAGATCGGCCTGACCTTGCAGCACACCGACAAGATTCGCGCCTACGAGGCTGCCCGCATCGCTGCGAAGCCCTGGCTCAACAACCGAGTGATTTGAGATGAAGAAGATTGCAGTACTGCCAGGCGACGGCATCGGTCCCGAAATCATGGCCGAGGCCGTCAAGGTCTTGAACGCGCTGGACCTGCCATTGCAGCTCGACTGGGCCGACGTCGGCGGCAAGGCCTATGACACCAGCGGCCACCCACTGCCCCCGGCCACGCTGAAGCTGGCCCAGGAAGCCGACGCCGTGCTGTTCGGCGCCGTGGGCGACTGGAAGTACGACAAGCTCGAGCGCTCGCTGCGCCCCGAGCAGGCCATCTTGGGTCTGCGCAAGGCCCTGGGCCTCTTCGCCAATTTCCGCCCGGCCATCTGCTACGAACAGCTCACGCACGCGTCGTCCCTCAAGCCGGAACTCGTCGCCGGTCTCGACATCCTGTTGATCCGCGAACTGACCGGCGACATCTACTTCGGTCAGCCGCGCGGCCGCCGCACGGCCGTGGACGGCCACTTCCCCGGCGCCGACGAAGCCTTCGACACGATGCGCTACTCGCGCCCCGAGATCGAGCGCATCGCCCACGTTGCCTTCCAGGCCGCGCGCAAGCGCAGTAAGCGCCTGACCAGCGTCGACAAGGCCAACGTGCTGGAAACTTCGCAGTTCTGGAAGGACATCGTCATCGAAGTCCACGCCCAGTACCCCGACGTCGAGCTGGACCACATGTACGTGGACAACGCCGCCATGCAGCTCGTCAAGGCGCCGAAGAAGTTCGACGTCGTCGTGACCGGCAACATGTTCGGCGACATCCTGTCCGATGAAGCCGCGATGCTGACCGGCTCCATCGGCATGCTGCCGTCCGCCTCGTTGGACGCCAACAACAAGGGCCTCTACGAACCGAGCCACGGCAGCGCGCCGGACATTGCCGGCAAGGGAATTGCGAACCCTCTGGCTACAATCCTGTCCGCTGCCATGATGCTCAAGTTCTCCCTCGACCAAGCCGACGCTGCCGCTCGTATCGAGCAGGCCGTGCAGTCCGTGCTGGCCCAGGGCTTGCGCACCGCCGACATCTGGAGTGATGGCACCACGAAGGTCTCGACCATTGAAATGGGCGACGCCGTGGTGAAAGCCATTACGACCACGAAAACCATCAAGAGCTAAAGCTCCGTCTCGTCTCGCCCCTCCAAACCCGGCGAACGAGCCGGGGCCCGAAGTGGATGGGGTTTGGTGAACGACAAAGGAATGATGATGACGACCTTGGTAGGCCTCGTAGGCTGGCGCGGCATGGTGGGCTCGGTGCTCATGGAGCGCATGACCGCTGAGCGCGATTTCGACCTGATCGAGCCGCTGTTCTTCTCGACCTCCAACGCCGGCGGCGCTGCCCCGGCCCAGGCCAAGAACGAGAAGACGCTGCAGAGCGGCTTCGACATCGAACAGCTCAAGCGCTGCGACATCATCATCACGGCCCAGGGCGGCGACTACACGTCCGAGGTCTACCCCAAGCTGCGCGCTGCGGGCTGGGCCGGCCACTGGATCGACGCCGCCTCCACGCTGCGCATGGCGGATGACGCCGTCATCATCCTGGACCCCGTCAACCGCCCGGTCATCGACCAGGCGCTGAGCAACGGCGGCAAGAACTGGATCGGTGGTAACTGCACCGTCAGCTGCATGCTGATGGGCGTGGGCGCGCTGTACAAGGCCGGCCTCGTCGAGTGGATGTCCACGCAGACCTACCAGGCCGCATCCGGCGGCGGTGCCCAGCACATGCGCGAGCTGCTGACGCAGTACGGCACGTTGAACGCCGCCGTCAAGCCGCTGCTCGACGACCCCAAGAGCGCCATCCTCGAGATCGACCGCCAGGTCATCGCCAAGCAGCGCTCCTTGTCCGCCGACGAAACCGCCAACTTTGGTGTGCCGCTGGGCGGCTCCCTGATCCCCTGGATCGACAAGGACCTCGGCAACGGCATGTCCAAGGAAGAGTGGAAGGGCATGGCCGAGACCAACAAGATCCTCGGCTCTGGCGCCATCCCCGTCGACGGCTTCTGCGTCCGCGTCGGTGCCATGCGCTGCCACAGCCAGGCGCTCACCTTCAAGCTCAAGAAGGACGTGCCGCTGGCCGACATCGAGGCCATGATCGCCGCCGACAACGAGTGGGTGAAGGTCGTGCCCAACACGCGCGAGGACACGATCCGCGACCTGACACCCGTGGCCGTGACCGGCACGATGACCATCCCCGTCGGCCGCCTGCGCAAGCTGGCCATGGGCCCCGAGTACCTCGGCGCCTTCACCATCGGCGATCAACTGCTGTGGGGCGCCGCCGAGCCGCTTCGTCGCATGCTGCGCATCCTGCTGGAGCGCTGAGGCCGGACCCCGACCGCCTGTTCCGCTTACCGTCTTTTACGAGTTGACCTAGGGTTGACCCCGGTCTCGTTATCGACACCAAGCGACACATCAGATACCCCTTGAGCATTTCCGCGTATATGCTTGATGCTGTTGTGTTTTTGATTCGAGACTCGACGCAGGCGTAACGTGCAGATCAGCGTGCAAACCAGGTATGTGCAGCGCGTGCTGAAGATCGAGACAGGCGGGGCGCTATGCCCCGCCTTGTTGCTTGGGGGAATGCCTTGAAAGACCACATCCGCGACGCATTCGAGGGCGTCCGCCCGACCGGCTTCACCCGCCACCACCTTGCACTGGCCGCCGCGCTGCTCGTGGCCACGGGGGGTGCTCAGGCCTTGGGCCTGGGCCGGTTGAATGTGCAGTCCGCCCTCGGCGAGACGATGCGCGCCGAAATCGACGTCACCAGCCTGACGCCAGAAGAGGCCGCCACGCTCAAGGTGCGCGTTGCGCCGCCCGATGCCTACCGCACCAGCGGCGTCGACTACAACCCGGTGCTGACGTCGGCCCAAGTGTTGGTGGTTCGCCGCGACGGCCGCACGCTGCTGCGCGTCAGCAGCGACCGCGCAGTGCAAGAGCCTTTCGTCGACGTCATCCTGGAGCTGACCTGGTCGACCGGCAAGCTGGTGCGGGAATACACGCTGCTCTTCGACCCGCCGAGCCTGCCCAAGCCGGCCCCGATGATCTCCGCGCCGCCAGCCGTTGCCGGCGCACCAGCGGTCGCCAGCGAAGCTGTTCCCGCCCCGGCGCCTGCCGTGACCACGGCGCTGCCGCGCATCCTGCCCGCTCAGCCGCCCGTGGCCGTGGCCCGGCCACCGGTTGCGGCGCCGGTCCCCGCACCTGTACCTGCCCCGCTGCGTCCGCCCGTCACCGGCTCTTCCGAGTACCGCGTGCGCCCGGGCGATTCGCTGTCCAAGGTCGCCGGTCGTACCCAGGTCAGCGGCATCTCGCTGGACCAGATGCTCGTCGGGCTGTTCCGCAACAACCCTGACGCCTTCATCGACGGCAACATGAACCTGCTCAAGGCAGGTGCCTTGTTGCAGGTGCCGTCCAGCGATGCCTTGGCCACCGTGCCCGCGCCCGAGGCGCGCCGCATCATCCTGGCACAAAGCGCCGATTTTTCAGCCTACCGTCAGCGCCTGGCCTCCGCCGCGCCGACGCTGCAAAGCAGCGGCAACGAGCGCCAGTCCAAGGGCCAGGTGCAGGCTGCCGTCGAGGACCGCAAGCCCGCCGCCGCGCCGACGCCCGACAAGCTTACGCTCAGCAAGGCCGGCGCCGCCGCCAGCGAGACCAAGCTGTCCAAGGACACCGAGAAGAAGGACGCCGCAGCCCGCGTGGCTGAGTTGACACGCAACGTCGAAGAGCTGAAGAAGCTCTCCAGCGCTGCCGCCAAGCCTGCCGCGCCGGTGGCTTCCGCAGCGCCTGCTCCGGCACCGGTCGTGCCGACGCTGCCAGCGCCAGTCGTCGCCGCCGTCGAGCCCGCGTCCGCGCCGGCACCCGTGGCTGCGGCCAGCGTCGCGGCCTCCAGGCCGCAACCCCGCGCCAGCGCTCCGCTGCCCCCGCCGCCGGCCGCCGAGCCGCCGGGGGTCATCGAGCAACTGCTCGACAGTCCCATCGTTCTGCCGCTGGCTGGCATGCTTGTCGCGGTGCTGGGCGTGCTGGGATTGCTCCGGCTGCGTTCGCGCCGCCCGGCCCATGCGTCCGAGACCGGCTTCCACGAAAGCCGCCTGCAGCCCGACTCCTTCTTCGGCGGCACCGGCGGCCAGCGCGTCGACACCCGCGATGCTCAGAACAGCGGCCAGTCGTCGATGAGCTACTCGCTCAGCCAGCTGGACGCCATCGGCGATGTCGATCCGGTCGCCGAGGCCGACGTCTACCTGGCCTATGGCCGCGACCTTCAGGCCGAGGAGATCCTCAAGGAAGCCCTGCGCGCCAACCCGACGCGCCTGGCCATCCGCCTGAAGCTGCTCGAGGTCTACGCCAAGCGCCGCGACACCAAGGGCTTCGAGCAACTCGCCGTGCAGCTGTTCGCCGAGACCCGCGGCTCCGGTGAAGACTGGGCCAAGGCGCAGGAACTCGGCCGCGGCATCGACCCGGACAACCCGCTGTACCAGCCGGGCGGCGCGCCGGCCCATGTCGAGGACGGTCCCGAACTGCGCCCCGAGCCGATGAATGCCAGCACGTTGCCGCAGACGGCATTGCCGAGCGGCGCCCATCCCTCCACGGCTCATCTGGGAACGGACGCGCTGTCCCGCGGCGGCCCCGACACCGGTCCTGTCAGTGGCTTCGATCTGGCGCTGGACCTGGACCTCGACGCCCCTGAGCCGGTCTCGCCTCACGCGATGGCCGCGACCCAGGCCATGCCGGCCTCGGTCGAGCATGCACCGCTGACGATGGACTTCGACATCTCCGGCCGTGGCGCCCGTGTCGCACCGCCGGCGCCTGATCTGAACTTCGACCTCAGCAGCATGGGCGGCCTGTCGAGCACCACGTCTGCGCCGGCAACGGCGCCGACTGACCTGGACTTCGACCTCGGCGAGCCCACCCAGCCCGGTGAAACCGATCCTGATCACCTGGCCGAAGCACTTGAAGCCCTGGGTGACGACGACGGCGATCCGTTGGTTCGTCAGCTGGAGCTGGCCGACGAGTTCCGCCAGATCGGCGACACAGAGGGCGCCCGCGAGGTGTTGCAAGAGCTGATCCAGCGCGCCAGCGGCTCGCTGCGCGACCGCGCTCAGGCGATGCTGAACGACCTGCGCTAAGCACGGCGCGATACTTCGACGCCCGGCCCGGCCGGGCGTTTTTATTTCCGAATCGATGAGAGTTGCACTTGGCGTGAGCTACCGCGGCGGCGGCTACAACGGCTGGCAGAGCCAGGCCGATGGCCGCACCGTGCAGGACGTGCTCGAAAAGGGCTTGTCCGCCTTCGCTGCCCGACCCATCCGCACGATATGCGCCGGCCGCACCGATACCGGCGTGCACGGCATCAACCAGGTGATCCATTTCGATACCGAGGTCGAGCGCGAGCAGTTCTCCTGGGTACGTGGCAGCAACCGCTACCTGCCACCCGACATCGCCATCCAGTGGTGCCGCTTTCCAGGCGACAGCTTCCATGCGCGCAACTCAGCGCGAGGGCGGCGTTATGCCTTTCTGCTGCTTGAGTCTGCCGTGCGGCCGGCCATCGAATCCGGCCAATGCGGCTGGGTGTTCCGGCCGCTCGACCAGGCTGCGCTGGAGGCCGCTGCGGGGCGCTTGGTCGGTGAGCACGATTTCTCGTCCTTCCGCTCATCCGAATGCCAGGCCGCGTCGCCGGTGAAGACGCTGCGCGAGATCCGCGTGCAGCGGCGCGGCGCCTACTGGCGCTTTGAGTTCGAGGCCAGCGCCTTCCTGCACCACATGGTGCGCAACCTGATGGGCTGCCTGCTCGCCGTGGGCAACGGCACGCGCTCCGTCGACTGGGTCTCCGACGTGCTCGCTGCACGCGACCGCAAGGTGGCCGCGCCGACCTTTCCCCCCGACGGGCTCTATTTCCTCGGCCCGACCTACGATGCCGAGCTCGACATCCCGCGTGAAGTTGCGGCTTTGGACTGGCTTCCATGACTCGAATCAAGATCTGCGGCCTGACCCGCGAAACCGACGTTGCAGCAGCCGTTGCCGCCGGCGCCGACGCCGTCGGCTTCGTCTTCTACGCCAAGAGCCCGCGGGCCGTGACGCCGGAGCGAGCGCGGGCGCTTGCGAGGCTGTTGCCGCCCTTCGTGACCCCGGTCGGCCTGTTCGTCAACGCGACCGACGCCGAGTTGCAAGCCGGGCTGGACGCGCTGCCCAACATGCTCGTCCAGTTCCACGGCGACGAAACGCCCGCAGACTGTGACCGGGTCCAAAGGCCCTACCTGCGCGCCGCCCGCATGGCGCCGGGGGTCGATTTGCTAAACTTCGCCGCACAATTTCCCAACGCCCAGGCCCTGCTGCTCGACGCCCATGTCGACGGTTACGGCGGCGGCGGCAAGGTCTTCGATTGGTCACTCATTCCAAAAAGCGTCAGCTCTCGCCTCGTTTTGTCTGGTGGGTTGAATGCAGCAAACGTCGCCGATGGCATCAGGCAGGTACGGCCCTGGGCCGTTGATGTGAGTTCCGGCGTCGAGGTGTCCAAGGGCATCAAGAGCGCCGACCTGATCCAAGAGTTCTGCCGCGCGGTCCGCCGCGCCGATGCCGAACTGACCTGACAAGGGAAGACCATGTTCCAGTACGACCAGCCCGACGCGACCGGGCATTTCCGCCATGCGGGCACCGCGACCTTCGGCGGCAGCTTCGTCTCCGAGACCCTCGTCCATGCGCTGGATGAGTTGAAGGACGCCTACGCGCACTATCGCAACGACCCCGAGTTCATCGCTGAGTACCAGCGCGAGTTGAAGCACTTCGTCGGTCGCCCGAGCCCGATCTATCACGCCGACCGCCTGAGCCGCGAACTGGGCGGCGCGCAGGTCTACCTGAAGCGTGAAGACCTCAACCACACCGGCGCGCACAAGATCAACAACGTCATCGGCCAGGCGCTGCTGGCCAAGCGCATGGGCAAGCCGCGCGTCATCGCCGAGACCGGCGCCGGCCAGCACGGCGTGGCCACCGCGACGATCTGCGCCCGCTACGGCCTGGAATGCGTCGTCTATATGGGCAGCGAGGACGTGAAGCGCCAGTCGCCCAATGTCTACCGCATGAAGCTGCTCGGCGCGACGGTCGTGCCGGTGGAGAGCGGCAGCAAGACGCTGAAGGACGCGCTGAACGAGGCGATGCGTGACTGGGTCACCAACGTCGAGAACACCTTCTACATCATCGGCACCGTGGCCGGCCCGCATCCCTACCCGATGATGGTGCGCGACTTCCAGCGCGTCATCGGCGAAGAGTGCCTGGTGCAAATGCCCGAACTCGCCGGCCGCCAGCCGGACGCCGTCATCGCCTGCGTGGGCGGCGGCTCCAACGCCATCGGCATCTTCCACCCCTATATCGCGCATGAGTCCGTCAGGCTGATCGGCGTCGAGGCCGAAGGGCAGGGCATCGCCAGCGGCAAGCATGCCGCCACGCTGACGGCAGGCAGCCCCGGCGTGCTGCACGGCAACCGCACCTATCTGCTACAGGACGACGACGGCCAGATCATCGAGACGCACTCCATCTCGGCCGGCCTCGACTACCCCGGCGTCGGCCCCGAGCATGCCCACCTGAAGGACATCGGCCGCGCCGAATACGTCGGCGTCACCGATGCCGAAGCGCTGTCGGCCTTTCACCGGCTGTGCCGGACGGAGGGCATCATCCCCGCGCTTGAATCCAGCCACGCCGTCGCGTACGCGGTCAAGCTCGCGCCGACGCTGGGCCAGGACAAGGTGCTGCTGGTCAACCTCAGCGGCCGTGGCGACAAGGACATCGGCACCGTGGCCGACCTGTCCGGCGCGTCGTACTTCGACCGCCCGTCGCAAGCCGGCGAGAAGGTAAAACAATGAGCCCCCACACTCGCACCTGCTCGCTGCCCCCCGAGGTGGCGCACGGCCGCCTCGGGGCGGCCCGTCGGAGGCCGGCATGAGCCGCATCAAGACCACCTTCGACCAGCTCAAGGCTGATGGCCGCAAGGCGCTGATTCCCTTCGTCACCGCCGGTGACCCCTATCCGACGGTCACCGTCGACCTGCTGCTCGCCATGGCCGAGGCGGGCGCCGATGTCATCGAGCTGGGCGTGCCGTTCTCGGACCCGATGGCCGACGGACCGGTCATCCAGCGCGCCGGTGAACGTGCGTTGAAGCATGGCATCGGCCTGCGCAAGGTGCTGGCCTATGTGCGCGAATTCCGCGCCCGCAACGACACCACGCCCCTCGTACTGATGGGCTACGCCAACCCGGTCGAGCGCTACGGTCTGGACGCGTTCGTCGCCGACGCCTCTGCAGCCGGCGTCGACGGCATCCTCATCGTCGACTACCCGCCTGAAGAGTGCGAGGAGTTCGCCGCCAAGCTGCGCGCGGCCGACATGGACGCGATCTTCCTGCTCGCGCCCACGTCCACCGAGGCGCGCATGGCCCAGGTCGGCAAGCTCGCCAGCGGCTACGTCTACTACGTGTCTCTCAAGGGCGTGACGGGTGCAGGTCACCTCAACACCGCGGCCGTGGCCGAAGCCGTGCCGCGCATCCGCCAGCACGTCAGCACGCCGGTGGGCGTGGGCTTCGGCATCCGCGACGGCGCAACGGCGCGGGCCGTGGCCGACGTGTCGGACGCGGTCGTCATCGGCTCTAAGCTGGTCGAGCTGCTGGAACGCCAGCCGGCCGATAATGTCGCTTCCACCGGCGCCGCGTTCATCCGTGAAATCCGCGCCGCACTCGACAAGAAGGACTGACGCATGAGTTGGCTCGACAAACTTCTCCCGCCCAAGATCCAGCAAGGTGACCCGGCCGACCGCCGGACCGTCCCTGAAGGCCTGTGGATCAAGTGCCCGAGCTGCGAGACGGTGCTCTACAAGACCGACCTGGAGCAGAACATCAATGTCTGCCCCAAGTGCTCGCACCACCACCGCATCGGCGCCCGCGCGCGGCTGGACGCCTTCCTCGACGGTGAAGGCCGCTACGAGATCGGCCAGGAAGTGTTGCCCGTCGATGCGCTGAAGTTCAAGGACAGCAAAAAGTATCCCGACCGCCTGAAGGAAGCGCTGGAGAACACCGGTGAGACCGACGCCTTGGTCGTTCTGGGCGGCGCGGTCATGAGCGTGCCGGTCGTTGCGGCCTGCTTCGAGTTCGACTTCATGGGTGGCTCGATGGGCTCGGTCGTCGGCGAGCGCTTCGTGCGCGGCGTCGAATCGGCTATCGAGCAGAAGACACCCTTCATCTGCTTCACCGCCACCGGCGGCGCCCGGATGCAGGAAGGCCTGCTGAGCTTGATGCAGATGGCCAAGACCAATGCGTCGCTGACGCGCCTGGCCAAGGCCAAGCTGCCCTACATCAGCGTGCTGACCGACCCGACGATGGGTGGCGTGTCTGCCTCCTTCGCCTTCGTGGGCGACATCGTGCTGGCCGAGCCCAAGGCCTTGATCGGTTTTGCCGGCCCGCGCGTCATCGAGAACACCGTGCGCGAGAAGTTGCCCCCGGGCTTCCAGCGCGCCGAGTTCCTGATGGAGAAGGGCGCCGTCGACATGATCGTGGACCGTCGCCAGCTGCGCGAGACCATCGCCCGCCAGCTGGCCATGCTGCAGCGCCAGAGCGCGGACGCCGTCGCCTGACCGCCACCCGCAATGTTCCGAGCCAGGCCCCGCGCCTGGCTTTTGTTTTTCTCAGCCATGACGCTTGACCATGAAGCTCGATGACTGGCTTGCCCACTGCGAGCGCCTGCACCCCAAGACCATCGACATGACGCTGGACCGTGTGGTCACCGTGCGCGAGCGTCTGGGCATTGCCTTCGATGTGCCCACCATCGTCGTCGCCGGCACCAACGGCAAAGGCTCGACCTGCGCGATGCTGGAGTCCATCGCCTTGCACGCCGGCTACCGCGTCGGCCTCTACATCAAGCCCCACCTCGTGCACTTCCAGGAGCGCTGCCGCGTTGGCGGCGAGCCCGTGCAGGCCGAGTCGCTGGAGCCGCATTTCGAGGCCGTCGAGACCGCGCGCGGCGACATCACGCTGACCTATTTCGAATTCACGACGCTGGCCATCATGCGGCGCCTGCAGCATGAGCCGCTGGACCTCGTCATCCTCGAAGTCGGCCTGGGCGGCCGGCTCGATGCGGTCAACGTCATCGACGCCGACTGTGCCGTCATCACCAGCATCGACCTCGACCACACCGAGTTCCTGGGCAACGACCGCGACAGCGTCGGACGCGAGAAGGCCGGCATCATGCGCACCGGCCGCCCGGTCGTCGTCAGTGATCCGGTGCCGCCGGCCTCCCTGGCCGAGCGTGCCCTGGAGATCGGCGCCGACCTGCGCCAGCTCGGCCGCGACTTCACCTTCAGCGGCGACCGCACGCAATGGCAATGGGCCGGCCGCAACAAGCGCTTCTCCGGCATGGCTTACCCGGCGCTGCGCGGCGTCAACCAGTTGCTGAATGCGGCCGGCGTGCTGGCCGCCTTTGAGGCGCTGGCGGACCGCCTGCCCATCAGCGCCCAGGCCGTGCGCACGGGCCTCGCATTGGTCGAACTGCCCGGCCGCTTCCAGGTGCTGGCTGGCCAGCCAGCCGTCGTGCTGGACGTGGCCCACAACCCTCACGCCGTCGCCGCGCTGGCGCAGAACCTCGACCAGATGGGCTTTTTCCCTCGCACCCACGCCGTCTTCGGTGCTATGGCGGACAAGGACCTGGGCGGCATCCTCGCGCGCATCGCGCCGCTGGTGGACGTCTGGCATTTCACCGATCTGCCCCAGCCGCGCGCCGCGACGGCCGAGCAGCTCCAGGCTGCCTTCCTGGCCGCCGGCCTGAAGACACCGCCTGGCGTGGCGACGCACACCCATGCCAACCCGCTGGACGCCCTGCACGCGGCCGCGGCCGGGGCGACCACGGCCGATAGAATCTTGGTCTTCGGTTCCTTCTACACCGTGGGTGGCGTGCTGCAGCAGGGCTTGCCCCGCGTGACGGCCGGCGCCGCCGAGCCAAAACCTCCCACCCTCCACTGAGGCCACGCCGCCGATGGGCCTGTTTTCCTTTCTCAAGCGCGATGACGCCACCGCTGCGGCGGCGCCCAAGAAGTCGGTCAAATCTGGCGCCAAGGCCAGCGCGGCGGACGATGTGCTGGTGCTGCGCGTGCGCGCCCGCCGCCGTCTCATCGGCGCCGCCGTGCTGGTGGCGGCCGGCGTGGTCGGCTTTCCGCTGATCTTCGAGACGCAGCCGCGGCCGATTCCTGTCGACCTGCCCATAGAGATCCCGCGCAAGGAGACGGCGCCGCCGCTGACCGTGCCGACGCGCGAACCGCTGAGCCAGGCCGAGCCGGCGCCCCTGCCGACGCAGGCTGCCAGCGCGGAGCTTCAGGTCGAGCCCAAATTGGCCGAGAAGCCGGTTGAAAAGCCAGCTGAAAAGGTGGTCGACAAGCCGGTCGAGAAACCACCCGTCAAGGTCGCTGAAAAACCTGTCGACAAGCCCAAGGCCGCCAACGACGGCGCCCGCGCCCAGGCTTTGCTGGAAGGCAAGGAGCCCACGCCTGCGGCTGCCGCCCGCTTCATCGTGCAGGTCGGCGCCTATGGCGAGAGCAAGACGGCGCAGGACGTGCGCGGCAAGGTCGAAAAGCTGGGTCTCAAGACCTATGCCCAGGCGGTCGAGACGGCTGACGGTCGCCGCATCCGCGTGCGCCTGGGGCCGTTTGCCAGCCGCGACGAGGCCGAGCGCGCCGCTGCCAAGCTCAAGGGCGCGGGCCTTCCCGGCGCCATCCTGACGCTGTAGGCCGCCATGGACATCGCGCTCAGCTGGGTCGATCTCGCACTGGCCGCATTGCTGCTGCTGTCCATAGGCATCGGCCTTTGGCGCGGCCTGGTCTTCGAGGTCATGTCGCTGGCGGGCTGGGTGATTGCCTATTTCGCCGCCTCGCCACTGGCACCCGTCGTGCTGGACCTGTTGCCGGACTCGATGGCGTCCAAATTTGGCCCCGCCGTGCTGCATGCGGTGTCTTTGGCCATCGCGTTCTTCTTCGTCCTCATCATCTGGAGCCTGGCCACGCGCCTGGTGAAGGCGCTGATCCACGCCACGCCGCTATCCGTGGTGGATCGCCTTGGCGGCGCCGGCTTCGGTGCGCTGCGCGGGGTCTTCATTGCGCTGCTGCTGGTGCTCGTCATCGGTGCCTCACCGCTGGCCGAATCTGACACTTGGCGCGCATCTCTGGCCGTGCCCCGCCTGGCCGTCGTGCTGCGCGACGCCGCACCGATGCTGCCTGAACCCATTGCCCGTTTTGTTTCGCGCTCGATGACCCCATCTGAGGCGGAATCGACAGATTAAGGATCCACGCCATGTGCGGCATCGTCGGCACCCTCGCTGCCTCTCCCGTCAACCAGTTGCTCTATGACGCACTGCTGCTCTTGCAGCATCGCGGCCAGGACGCCGCCGGCATCGTCACGATGCAGGGCTCCAAATGCTTCATGCACAAGGCCCGCGGCATGGTGCGCGACGTCTTCCGCACCCGCAACATGCGCAGCCTGCCGGGCAATGTCGGCCTGGGCCAGGTGCGCTACCCGACCGCGGGCAACGCCTACAGCGAGGAAGAGGCCCAGCCCTTCTACGTGAACGCGCCGTTCGGCATCGTCCTGGTGCACAACGGCAACCTGACCAACGCCCACGCGCTGAAGGACGAGCTTTTCGACATCGACCGCCGCCACATCAACACCGAGAGCGACACCGAGGTGCTGATCAACGTGCTGGCGCACGAGCTGGAGATGGCTGCCCGTGACCTGCCGCTGACGCCCAAGGAGATCTTCGCCGCCGTGCGCGCCGTGCAGAAGCGCATCAAGGGCAGCTACGCCGTCATTGCGCTGATCGCCGGCCAGGGCCTGCTGGCCTTCCGCGACCCCTACGGCATCCGTCCGCTGTGCTTCGGCCGCTCTGCCAACGGCGATGTCATGGTCGCCAGCGAAAGCGTCGCCCTCGAAGGCACCGGCCACCAGTTGGAGCGCGACCTGGCGCCTGGCGAGGCCCTGTTCATCGACCATTCCGGCAAGCTGCACAGCGAGCAGTGCAACGACAACCCGTCGCTGAACCCCTGCATGTTCGAGTTCGTCTACCTCGCGCGACCGGACTCGGTGATGGACGGCATTTCCGTCTACCAGGCGCGCCTGAACATGGGTGAGACGCTGGCCCAGCGGGTCATCTCCACAATGCCGCCGAACGAGATCGACGTCGTCATCCCCATCCCCGAAAGCAGCCGCCCTTCGGCCATGCAACTGGCCCACCGCATCGGCAAGCCCTACCGCGAAGGCTTCGTCAAGAACCGCTACGTCGGCCGCACCTTCATCATGCCGGGGCAGGGCGCGCGCAAGAAAAGCGTGCGCCAGAAGCTCAACGCCATCGGCGTCGAGTTCAAGAACCGCAACGTGCTGCTGGTCGACGACTCCATCGTGCGCGGCACCACGTCCCGCGAGATCGTGCAGATGGCCCGCGAGGCCGGCGCGCGCAAGGTGTACCTGGCCTCCGCCGCGCCGCCGGTGCGCTACCCCAACGTCTACGGCATCGACATGCCGACGGCGGAGGAACTGATCGCCCATAACCGCTCCATCGAGGAGATTCGCGCGTACATCGGCGCCGACGCGCTGATCTACCAGGACGTGGACGCGATGAAGCGGGTCGTGGCCGCGCTGCGCCCGGGGCTGGCCGGCTTTGAGGCGAGCTGCTTCGATGGCCACTACGTCACCGGCGACGTCAGCCTTGAAGACTTTGCCACGCTGCGTGCACAGCGAGCCAGCCAGCCCAGCGACGAGGAGTCGGACAGCCGTGGCCGTCTGGCGCTGCAAGGCGACACGGAGGGCTGAGGCATGAGTGACGACACCCGCCGCGCCCTGCCCGAAGGCCTGCGCCGCGAAACGCTCGCCATCCGCACCGGCCTGCCACGGAGCCAGCATGGCGAGCACTCCGAGGGGCTTTACCTGACGACGGCCTATGTGCAGGCCGACGCCGAGACCTCGGCGCGCAAGTTCGCCAACTCCGAGGACTTCACCTACTCGCGCACCAGCAACCCCACGGTTCGCAGCCTGGAGGCGCGCATGGCGGCGCTGGAAGGCACCGAGGCCGCCATCGCCACATCCACCGGCATGAGCGCCATCCTGTTGCTCGGCATGGGCCTGCTGAAGGCCGGCGACCACGTCGTCTGCTCGCGCTCGGTGTTCGGCTCGACGATCAACCTCTTCGCGAAGGAGTTCGGGAAATTCGGCGTCGAGACCACGTTCGTCTCGCAGACCGACCTCGCCGAATGGCGCGCGGCTATCAAGCCGACGACCAAGCTTTTCTTTGCCGAGACGCCGACGAACCCGCTGACCGAGATCTGCGACATCCGCGCGCTGGCCGAACTGGCGCACGATGCCGGCGCGCTGCTCGCCGTGGACAACACCTACTCTTCGCCGACGCTGCAACGCCCGGCGGAGATGGGCGCCGACGTCGTCATGCACTCCGCCACCAAGTACATGGACGGGCAGGGCCGCGTGATGGCCGGCGCGCTCTGCGGCCCGAACAAGCTCATCCGCGATGTTTTCGGCCCCGTGCTGCGCACCGTCGGCATGACGCTGGCGCCGTTCAACGCCTGGGTCGTGTTGAAAGGCCTGGAGACGCTGTCTTTGCGCATGAAGGCCCAGAGCGAGCAGGCCCTGGCCGTCGCCCGCTGGCTGGAGGCTCAGCCCGACGTCGCCCAGGTTTACTACCCCGGCCTTGCATCACATCCCCAGCACGAGCTGGCCATGCGCCAGCAGAGCGGGCAGGGCGGGGCGGTGCTGTCCTTCGATGTCAAAGCCGATTCGCCCGAGGCCGCACGCGCCGCCGCCTTCCACGTCATCGACAGCACGCGTGTCGTCTCCATCGCCACCAATCTCGGCGACACGAAAACCATCATCACCCACCCCGCGACCACGTCGCATGGCCGCCTCACCGAGGCCCAGCGCCAGGCTGCCGGCATCGGCCAGGGCCTGATCCGCCTGGCCGTCGGCCTCGAGCATGTCGACGACATCACCGACGACCTTCAGCGTGGTCTCTCAACCTTGAACGCCCGATGAGCTCCTTCGACAAGATTCGCACGCGCATCGCGCCGTCGCCGACCGGTTTCCTGCACCTGGGCACCGCCCGGACCGCCTTGTACTCATGGGCCTATGCCCGCCATCACGGTGGCGAGTTCGTGCTGCGGATCGAGGACACCGACGTCGCCCGCTCCACGCAGGACTCGGTCGACCAGATCATTGCCGCGATGAAATGGCTGGGCCTGAACTATGACGAAGGCCCGATCTACCAGATGCAGCGTCTGGACCGCTACCAGGCCGTCATCGACCAGCTGATCGCCGAGGGCAAGGCCTACCACTGCTACACGACGCCTGAAGAGCTGAATGCGATGAAGGAGGCGCAATTCGCTCGTGGTGAAAAAAGGCTTTACGACCGCCGCTGGCGCCCCGAGCCGGGCAAGGTGCTGCCCTCGCCGCCTGAAGGCGTGAAGCCCGTCGTGCGCTTTGCCAACCCGGTGGAAGGCGACGTCACCTGGGACGATCTCGTCAAGGGGCCGATCACGATCAACAACCGCGAGATCGACGACCTCATCATCGCCAGGGCGGACGGTGTGCCGACCTACAACTTCGCCGTCGTCGTCGATGACTGGGACATGCGCATCAGCCACGTCTTCCGCGGCGACGAGCATGTCAACAACACGCCCTGGCAGATCAACATCTTCAACGCGCTGGGCGCGCCGCTGCCGGCCTTCGGCCACCTCCCGATCATTTTGGGTGACGACGGCTTGAAGCTGTCCAAGCGCCGTGGAGCCGTCAGCGTGATGGACTACGCCGCCAACGGCTATCTGCCGGAGGGCATGCTGAACTACCTGGCCCGCCTGGGCTGGAGCCACGGCGATGACGAACTGTTCTCCGCCGAGCAGATGGTCAGCTGGTTCGACGGCCTGCACCTGTCCAAGAGCCCGGCGCAATGGGACCCCGCCAAGCTGGACTGGGTCAACGGCCATTACGTCAAGCACATCGATGAGGCGCGTCTCGCCGGCTTGGTTGCCGAGCAATTGGCGGCCAAGGGCATCGCTGTGACGGTCGAGCAGATCCAGCCCAAGGTGGGCCTGTTCAAGGATCGTTGCGCCACCGTTGCCGCACTGGCCGATTGGCTGGAGATGTATTTCGCGCCGGTCACTCCTTCTGCCGATGACCTGACGACCCACGTCACCGACGCCGTCCGCCCCGCCTTGGCGGTACTTGTGGAGCGGCTTGCTGCCTTGGGTGAATGGAACAAAACAACCCTTCAGCAGGCACTGAAAGAAACCCTCGCAGCGGCTGGCCTCAAGATGCCGCAACTGGCCGTGCCGGTACGTGTTCTGGTGTGTGGCCGCGCCCAGACGCCGTCGCTGGATGCGGTGCTCGAGCACTTCGACAAGAAAAAAGTCCTCGATCGCTTGCAAGCAGTCTGAAAATCGTCATATACTCTTGGTCTCGCTTGAACAGCGCTGCAAACAAAGCGATTTGCGACAAGGCCGGTAACGGCTAAATCAAAGAATCAAATTGGGGGTATAGCTCAGCTGGGAGAGCGCTTGCATGGCATGCAAGAGGTCAGCGGTTCGATCCCGCTTACCTCCACCATTTAAACCAATGGTTTATTGGCGGCGCGCAGTTCAAGCGGCGAAGATTTAGTCCCCTTCGTCTAGAGGCCTAGGACACCACCCTTTCACGGTGATTACAGGGGTTCGAATCCCCTAGGGGACGCCAAGTTTGATGAGCTTGGCAATCGTTGAAGATTTCGGTCGGAAGCGGTTGCGAATTCATCCCACGCG